>NZ_CP091778.1:0-8244 GCF_022014815.1 Lysinibacillus sp. ACHW1.5 | reverse complement strand
CAATCCTTAGATGCAGCCATTTCAGCGAGCGATCAATACGTGAAAACTAACCGTTTAGCCTTACTAAGTGCCATTATTCGCAACAAAATCAACGATTTAACGGTTTCGAATGCATCTACAGCATCAGAAAAAGAGAAAACTAGAAAAGTAGAAGTAGTCCCAGCATGGTTTGCGACGCGTCATGAGCAAGAAGAAGAAGTAACCGAAGAAAAGAAAGCCTATTTTGCACAAGAACGTGAGCGAATCTTGGCCAAGTTACGCGATATTTAATCCAATGAGGAATGGTGAAAAACCATACCTCTAGTTTGCTATGGATTTTCCTCCTAGAGGCATGGCAAAGTTAACAGTTTTTATTCTAGTTGTATGAAAAAAATCAATTTATAGGCCATTTACGTTTGTTTTAAGACGGTTATTTTATTTTTGCTTTATTTTACTTCATGCTCTAATTTTAAAAGGCTTAAAAAGCTAGAGAGAAGCTTAAAGAGCCGAACCACCTAAAAGAAATTTAGAAAAAAGAGAGCTTTTCTTCATGCAAGGAGTAAAGCAAATAGGTTGGCAGGCAGTCGAAGTAAGAAAATGATTTGTGGCTTGTATCACAGTGAGTCAGTGTTTGATATCTTCTATACGGCACTTAAAAAGCGCCAGTTGCTCGTTTATAAAGACGTAAAGGAGTAGCATTCGCTACTCCTTTTTTATTATAGTTATAGTTTAGTTTTTACTGCAACCAACCATCCATCTAATTGACCGTTAAGGTGGGTAGGATACATTGTAGTTACGGAAGTTTCTGACATAAATTGTCCATGGAGAAGGTTTCTTAAAGTACCTATTGATTTTCTCACTTTTGGATCAAATCTCCAATATCCAGAATAACCAGGTTCTATTGTCATAGCATGTGAAGAGCTAATACTTCTAGATTTTGAAAAAGAGTAAGAAACTCCATATTCTATAGCTTGCAGTTGTAAATTAGTTAGGCTAGTGCTAGTAGAATAAGTTTCAGTATATTGGTAAGCGAGAGTTTGAGTGTCAGAACCAGGTCCTGGGTTTTCTTGGATAAGACTTGCACGTCCCCCGAATATTCTTGTTTCATAGTTACTAGATTCTTTGTAAATATGACTCCAAGTAACGGCCATTGGAGAAACTATGTCTGAACTATCTTGAGTAAATTCATTTTTTTCGGTTTCTTCGATTTGAATAAATTCTTCTGGTGAAATTGATTCTACTACTTTTCCGCCTTCAACTCTATATACTTCGTCTATATATCCATTTTCTCTTTTATCAAAGTATTTTTGATTGTCTGTATCATAAAAAATATTTGGGTTAGCTGTGTGTTCCATATTTTTTGGTATATCATTTTCAGAAGCTGAGGCATTAAATGACGTGATGAAAAATACTGTAAAAGCCAATAAGACAGTTGAAAAAATAGATTTCAATTTCATATAACATATTCCTCCTCTTGAAATATATGGTATATAATTAACTTTAACGGAAAAGATTTCAAAATCAACTAAAATTACCAAAAAAGGAAAAGGGTGGTATATTGAATCACAAAATTTTAGGAACATTGTTTTTTGTCGTTTCAGCTATTTTGATTTCAACTCAATATATTGTTACTGCTATATTAACTTTGAATTTAGGGTCTTCAGATAAGGGAACTTTTTATAATATTTTTTTTAATTCAGGATATGTTTTGGTTGTTTTGGGTGTAATTTTTTTTATAGTTGGTATTATTTTATTTGTTCGAGATATGGTTGAAAAAAATAATGTTAAAACAAATAAAAAAGAGTAGCAAAAGCTACTCTTTTTTATTTTAGTCAATATATCTATGTAGGTAGAGGGGCATATGGCGGTTGTCATCTGAATTTGCGATACGGGATCAGGGAGGATAAGGAGCAAATTTGGATTGACAACCATGCTGACCCGAACCTTCTTGGCATAAAACAAATCACCGTTGCTGATCTTATTTTCTGTTTAGGGCTCCTACTATTTTTTAGTCTTAGTGGTAACAGTACCTTTTAAAGTTTTAGTTTTACGTCTAGCATGACGTTTTCAAAATAGTTATGAAATATACATGATTTTATACAAAGTGAAGAATAAATCAAGTAAGTAAAAATGCTGCTACATCAACGTTTACTCTGTTTGTATAAAAAAGTGTATAAACAATATTCATTAAAAAAGCCATAAAACGTTGATTTAACAACATTCGTGGCTTTTCGGTGTATTTCCAAACGTACATTTGGGAACGTTATTGGCTTTATGAATGTATATGTTATAAATCCTTGTTGGACTAAAGCACCCTTCCAGCACTTTATTGGGAATATGAGTACTAATATTCCGTAATTCGTCAATCTGTTTCATCACCCCAAGTGATAGCAGATTTCCCTTATGCTCTTTCACATTAAAAATGCACATAAAAATTTGAAACTCCTAGATACTTCTAAGAGCTTCAAATTGTATTGAAAATATTTTATTCAATATTCTTAGAGTGGAAAGGCAAGCAACGGGAGTGTGGGCACACTCCCCAAAAACTCTGTTTTTGACTTGGTAGGGAGTTCCTACTACCTTTACAAATATTTAGCTGTTATTTTTCAAAAAATAAGCAGCTATATTTGTTGTCGCTTTGCTCGAATTTTAAAAGTGCATTTCTTCAAACGTTTATTTGCTTCTATATGTTTTCTAGAGTTGTTGCTTTGCTCAATCAAAAAAATAAAAACGACTGCTTTAAAACAGCCGTTAAGTGTTCATTATGGTTTTTCACACGCGAAATTATATCCCCCAATTTTTCTAGCTTCTGTTGCATTAGTTTGTCCATTTAAACCTGCGTCATCTCTTGAATCAATTATTGGGTTTCCACCCTGATCGAAACATCTATTCATGTAGTTCATTTTTTCTTTATGTGTAAGATATCGATCCCAGAAAAAATATCCAATGAAAGAAACCAAACCAATTCCTGCAAGCCATGCTACAACAGCGTATGGTGTTATTTCTCCATCTTCATTTTCTTTATAGATGATGTCGCCATCGTAATTTTCCATGTCTATCCCTAATGTTAAAAGTGTATTATTAACCTCTTTAGGAGTTAGTGACTCTAGTGATTCATAATAATTTAATTCTTCATCTGTGAAATGATATTTTTCTTTGGCTGTCTCTTCATCAAACTCTAATTTCTTTGTATTAAAGTTATATAATACTGATTCGGCTAAAGCACTTTCTTTACTTGCTAGTTCATTGGCATGCGCAAAATTAGGTAAAACTGTAGATACAATCAAAGTAAGTATTAAACTGCAAATAAAAAAATTCAACTTTTTCATTACAACGATTCTCCTTTTATGTATTTGGTTAAATAATACATTTATAGTTTGTAAAATGTATTATTTACATCATTATACATAATAACCATATAAATGTATAATATAATAAAGAATGTGAGGTGTGCCTAATTGTATTTCTCAAATATACAACTTTTAATGTTGATATTTGCTTTTATTATTGTAGTTTTCAGTGCTATTAAGGTTTATCAAATAAAAAAGGAATATTTGATTAAGCAGAGGGAGCTAGAGGCTGAATTCGAGAGAATCGAATTGGAGAGACAAAAAATAAAGGTAAGTATGAGCGAACCTAAGAAAGTCAATAAATAAAATAACCTGCTTGTTTTATACGCTATTTTATACATGCTGCAGCTAGTAATTTAACTAAAAAATGCTGTTAAATCAACGATGTATAAAATACTGTATATACAATAACTTGTAATCTAACTGAAAAGGCAGTAACGCCAAAGGATCCACCCTTGACGTTACTGCCTTTTTCTAATGTTATGTAAAGTTAAAATGCATGGGAATGTATAGACTTTCGATATGTTTTTACATAAAAAAACCTCCCTTTGTTTAGCCATAGGGAGGACAGTTTATAAGTAAATGGACTAATCAATTACCCAAGTCCAATAATTATCTTTTTTTTAGATTAATTCATAATGGGTATTAGTAAATGATGGTAAATTATTAGAGGTTAAAAAGCGCCCTCATACGATAAGCTTCGTTATGATAACCAGCGTTTTTAATGATAGCAAGAATTTCACGTTGAATTTTTCGTCTAGCTTTTGTCCCTTGTGCTGCTACCAATTCTTGCACCTTCGGTTCTACATTAATGAAATAAAACTGTCCGTATTCTTGCATATATTGATTATCATCAGATGTTTTGACATCGTTAGTATTTGAGATGCTTTTAGATGCTTCCGCATTGTAAGTTGTCGGAAGACTTTTAGCTTTTGTTGTTTCGACATTGTAAGCTGTTGAAGTATTTTTAGATGTTTCGATATTTTTGTTTTCCATATCAATTAACCACCTTTATTCTTTTAAAATCTATATGAAATGGAGTTGTTTTCAACATGAAGTACAACAAAGTAATGCTGTATTTGACGTTTGCAATTGTTTTGATTTTCGTGCTTTTAGCTGGTTTACCGCCACTTGATGAGCCGAAAGGTAAGGTATATATGGCTCTTTTATTTTATCTCATCTTTGAAATCTTTCATTTTGCACTTCAAGATCTTTTGAAATTAAGTAAAAAAGTGGATACAATTTTTTATATTTGTAGCTTAGTATTTTTGATTAGTTTGTTCATTGCTTCAATCGTAGTAAATGATATATTTGTAATTTCTTTTTCACTTGTGTTTTTTGTTTTGATTTCATTTAAAATCTATTTGAATTTTAAATGATAAGGAAAAGGCTTAGAGCCTTTTCCCTTATATCTCTTAATACCAGTAGTAATTTATGCGAGTTTCCCAAGTGTAAGAGTTACCATTTGCGGATTCCCATTGCCACAATTCTGTTACTGTTTGAATGTAGTTACCACCGTATTTCTCCATATCAGTGATAACCTGTTTTAATCGTTGTTCTTCTGGATTTGCGTTAAATAAATCTAATAATGCTTTCAGCGAAAGCCCAATGCCCGCAAGGTTTAAAATACCTGCTACGATTGGCCCGATGTAACCAACGAAAAATGTCGCCACTGCTGCGATACCTAAACCAGCAATAGCCAGTGCGAAATCTCCGTAGTTGTAACCTAACTTGTTTACAAGATACTCTTTAACGAAAACGTTTTTGTGTTTTGATGTTGTGTCTGAAGATAGCTTTTTCCATGCCATGTAAATCATCTCCTGTTTTTTGTTTTTGTTAGCTGCTAACATTTTATAAAGGGAAAATGGTTATTGTTTTGACAACCAAAGATGCAATTTTTTTTATTACATATTTTTTTGAAAAATGGTTGATGAAATGCCTATGAATTTCCCCTTATTAAAGAAGGGAGGGAATTTAATGGGAGAATATGAATTTTTAATTGGTTTAATTAGTAATACAGGTTTTCCGATTGTTGCGTTTCTACTTATTTTTTGGAAATTCGATAAATCATTGGGCTTATTAACTGAAGCTGTAAATAACAATACAAATGCTGTTCAGTCATTATTACAAAAAGAAAAACAAGAAAATAATAAGTAATTGGTTGTTATTAATTATTGATAGTTTTTCTCTACTTTTTTGATCTTAAATATGTAAAATGAACACAATTATGGATGGGAATCCTTCTTTTTTTGCTTTAAAATAGAACATATGTTTCTGTTTTTGTATAGGAGTTGATTTTTTGGTTCAAAATCGTCTATTAAAATCTTTTTTAGAAGATGAAAGAGTAAGCAAACTTTATAAAAGCTATTTAGAGAATCCTGCCCCTCATACGAGAGACACTATAGAAAAACTATTCAAAACCCACGTTAGAAAAATTCAATTACTTAGTTATTTTTCTCGTGTTTTGTATTTCGAATCTCAAAAATATGACAAAAAAATCCGTCATAATAATCGAGTTAATCAGTTAACGTTAGATAGCGACATTAATGACGGAGAGAACAAATTGATTGATTTAGTTCCCGATGAAAGTATTGATGACGAGTCTGAATGGATGTATTCTGACTTCGCTCATTTGGAAGTAATCTTGGAGGACAAGCAACTTTATAATATGGTTTCGAAGTTAAGCCCAAAAAAGAAATATATACTGCATGCTATTTTTATAGATAATTTAACGGAAGAAGAAGTTTCAAGAAAGTTAGGCATTTCAAAGCAAGCTGTCAATAAAGCTAAAAACCAAGCTTTTCAAAAAATTAGGCAGGAATATCAAAAAAATTGAGGTGATGTTGATGCCAGTAAATGAATTAAGTGAATTAAGAAGTGCGGCATTCCAACAGGAGGTTCTAGATATGTTGCAGCCTAAAATTAAATCAGTTTTACATCAGACCAGTTTTCAAAATAGGCTGGATTTGGAACAGGAAATTTCGTTAATGATTATTAGGGTTGTTAAAACAAAACAATTTAGAAAAGTACCCTCATTCTTCGAACTTATTGAAAGTGAAAAAATTATATGAAGACTCTCTCCACGAAAAGTAATAGTATTATTAGTTAACTAATATAAACTAATATATTAGAAACTATTAGGAGAGTGAATAGTATGTTAGAACTGACAAAAGACAACAATGTTTCCGAGCTTATTGCGAGTAAAAAATCGTTAAAAGAGCTTAGAAAATTTTTAAATACACGTGATACAACCATACGAGAAGTATTTAATTCATTAGGGTACTTCTATAATAAATCGCAACATGAATGGCAACGTGACGCCGATGTTTCGGATAAAGATATGACTTTTAATGAAGCATTGGAACAGTTAAAAGCAGTATCATCAAGGCAAACTCCTAAAGTGAATAGAAAACTAATAGAAGTTAATAAAGAGCTAATAAAAACTAATAATGAACTAATAGAAATTAATAAAGAGGTAGCCGTCACCACTCCTAATAATGAGCTAATAGAAACTAATAGTCAGCAAAACCTAGAGATTTTGAACGCCATTGGCCTGTCAGAAAACGAGTTTCATGAGTTAAAAAAGATGATTCAAGAGCGAATTCAGCAAGAGGATCCGCATGACCAGTTACCAATATTCAATGAGATTGCGAAATTAAATACAAGAAGTAGAAAAAATAAAACATATTATATTTCAGAGGAGTTAGTGGCAGAAGTAGATCGTGTCGCCGATGAGTTAAATATAAAAAAATCGCAGTTAGTCGAAGTTGCATTACTAGAATTTTTCAAGCGTCATGGCTCTATTCAATAAACTAATAGAAACTAATAGTCAGAGAATATATTTACAAGTTACTAACTTTAGCGTATGGTAAGAATAACTAAATCGAACGTAAAAAAGCCATTCCACAGTGACTAATAGAGAGTTGGCGCTCTTTATTAATCGCTTTATCGTATATCACACATACGATGCAGCATATCGTGAAATGACTGTTTTTAACTGTTAAATATAGATAATATCTATATACGTCATTCTAGTATGAATTAGAAGACATTTCAACAGTTTATTAATAAGTCATTAAAGATTACTCCTTAATCTAAAGCGTTTTGCATCGTTAAGAAACACGATGCAAACGCTTTTTTGCTTCAAAAAGGAGCAACTACCATGGAAAACAAACTAAAAACTACACCAAACCAAGCAGTCCAAACATTTATGACATACGGCAATCAAAAAGGAGACCGGCAACTCAAAGAAGATCGCCTGCAGCAATTAGAAGACGTACTGGCCACACAAGGTATTTATCCTGGAGGGAAAGTACATAGAGTGCTAGAAAAATTGATTTATGATCTTACATACAATGGCATTATCAAAGTAAGCCGAGAGCATTTGAGCAACAAATTAGAGGTTGGATTCAATACAATCTCAACAGCTTTTAAGTATATGGAGCAATCCAAGTTATTTATCCTTTCCAGAAACAAATCAGGAAAAACGAATAGTGGTTGTCGTGTCATTTTGGATGTGCAGCACGTGAACTTTGAAAGCATTTTAAGCGAAGTTTATCATCTAAATGCGTATGAAATTGCCATCGTTAAAGATGAATTTAAACAACCAAATAAACATCAAAATAAACATCAGGATTTGGCTCAAAACGCTGTTATATCAACGCTGAATGGCTCAAATTCGACTATTAACTATAATAACCAAATTAAAATAATAAAAGATATAAAGACGTCTACTAAGCAGGCGTCTGATCAGAAAAATAATCTTTATAATCGCTTAAAAGACCTTTATCAAGCTCGTACAGGCTCTTTAGAGGGCTTTAAACCATTTGTAGGTGTTATCTATGGGTCATTGAAAAAAATCAAAGCAGAGGACAAGCTAGGGCTATCTCATGGCCATTTAGAAACAATTATGTAT